>NZ_JBFRBB010000014.1:0-374 GCF_040932035.1 Hoeflea sp. TYP-13 | reverse complement strand
ATACATCGACTTGGAGCAAAGAACATTGCAAACCATCGACAACCCGTTCGGCACGAGGTTGTCACCCATGTCTTAGGTACGTTCTGTTACCTATGTCTCCGGGTCGGACAATAGATTATTTGGTTGCGGGGGTAGGATTTGAACCTACGACCTTCAGGTTATGAGCCTGACGAGCTACCGGACTGCTCCACCCCGCGTCAACTGTTGTGCTCTGCAAAACGCCTGGCGCACCGCAAATCGGTGTGTTCGGAATTTGGTTCGAGACATCATTTAGAGAAGATTTGTTTTTGCAATTTGCGGACCTGGCGGCGACCTACTCTCCCGCGTCTTGAGACGAAGTACCATCGGCGCTGGGGTGTTTCACGGCCGTGTTC
>NZ_JBFRBB010000013.1:0-1433 GCF_040932035.1 Hoeflea sp. TYP-13 | reverse complement strand
TGACGAACCGTTTGAATCACTGCCGCGGGCAGGGGCCCGTAGCTCAGGTGGTTAGAGCGCACGCCTGATAAGCGTGAGGTCGGTAGTTCGAGTCTACCCGGGCCCACCATTGTCCGGCCGCGAGCGAAGATAACGGGGCTTTAGCTCAGCTGGGAGAGCACCTGCTTTGCAAGCAGGGGGTCATCGGTTCGATCCCGATAAGCTCCACCATCTTTTAGCGCTCACGCATGAGCGGCCCTTCGGGCCTATGCTCCGCGAGGGCGCCGAATGGTCGGCGGCGCACACTTGTGCGCGTTGGGTGCCAGGTCGGGTCTTCGTCGTTTACGGGTTTATCGTGGTTAAAAGGCCGAAGCCTTCAGGCTTCGCAAGGCCGACCGGCCGTCGCCGCTGATGCGGCGCGCCCGCGCAGCGCCAGCACATCGCAGATGTGCGGTACGGCGCGTGAGCGATAAAAACTCATCCTTGAGAAATAAAGTTTGCATCGCTTTTGGCGATGCCTGTTCTGCATACATTGTGAAGAGAAGATAGTGTCTGAAAGCTGCTTTATACGGCAAGGTTTACACCCCTTGTTTAAGCAGTCATGTCGGATGATTGATCTAAAGTTGTTTGTTTTTTGGTGTTCTGAAGGCCCGCTTGAAAGCGGGGTTGCCGGATGGACGTCCAGATGCCCAAAAAGTTGAAGACTTTTTGGATAAGCTATCTGGGCCACTTAACATCTGACCTTGTCATGACGATTGGCGTTGCCTGACCGCGCGTCATTGGACACATCTCGAGAAGCTGGTCTGATATGTTTGAGGGAACGCTCGGCGTGTTCCCGGGTCAATTGTTTGAAAAGCCGCACGGTTTTTTGAGCAAGCCATTTGACTTCAAACAAACATATCAAAAAATTAAGCCAATACATTTTTTAGTGGTCCAGATGACTTGTCCAAAAAGTCGAACAACTTTTTGGGTATCTGGACGTGGGTATGGCGGTCTTTTGACTTGCCGGACTGATTGTACTGCACCCTTAACAGCGGGTCGCGGTGTGATCGGAATTGCTGCAAACGCCTTGTTTGCCGCATGACCTGTTTCGGTCCCCTTCGAGCGCAAGCGCGGAGGATAAGTCACCGAAACCACTCAAGGATGGGCATTGGCAATGAGAACGATCAAGTGTCAAAAGGGCATTTGGTGGATGCCTTGGCATGCACAGGCGATGAAGGACGTGATACGCTGCGATAAGTTGCGGGGAGCTGCGAATAAGCTTTGATCCGCGAATTTCCGAATGGGGAAACCCACCTTTGATATCTAGGAAAATTTAAGGCGTTCCTTTGGAACGCCTTATCTTTCTAGATATCGTTTAAAGGTATCTTGCCTTGAATATATAGGGGTAAGAAGCGAACGCGGGGAACTGAAACATCTAAGTACCCGTAGGAAAGGACATCAACCGAGACTCC
>NZ_JBFRBB010000012.1:0-929 GCF_040932035.1 Hoeflea sp. TYP-13 | reverse complement strand
GCGCCGCCTTTGCTGAGAAGTGGGATATGCCTTTGGCCTATTCTGCGACGAACTTCCACTCGGCGACGGCGGCCGAGTTTGCCAAATGCATCACCACCGGCACCGGTGGCGACATTGAGGTGGTCACCCACCCTTCGGGTTCGCTCTTTAAGGGCGCCGACATCAAGCGCGCCATCCAGACCGGCCAGGCGCCGATCGGCGAGCGGCTTTTGTCGGGCCACCAGAACGAGAACGCCGTCTTCGGCGTAGACTCGGTGCCCTTCCTTGCCACCTCGTTCGAAGATGCCGGCAAGCTGTGGAAGGCCGCCAAGCCGACGATGGAAAAGATCCTGACGGAACAGAACCTGGTGCTCTTGTACTCGGTGCCATGGCCGCCGCAGGGTCTTTACTTCAAGAAGGAAGTCAACTCCGTCGACGACATGAAGGGCATCAAGTTCCGCTCCTATAACAATGCCACGGCCCGGCTTGCCGAACTGACCGGCATGCTGCCGGTTCAGATCGAGGCTGCCGAGATCAGCCAGGCCTTTGCGACGGGCGTTGCCGATTCGATGGTGTCGTCCGGCTCGACCGGCTATGACCGCAAGGTGTGGGAGAGCCTGACGCATTTTTACGAGGTGGATGCGTGGCTGCCGCGCAATTACATCATGATCAACAAGGATGTGTGGGACAGTCTTGATGCATCCCAGATGAACATCATCAAGGGCTGTGCGGAGCTTGCCGAATATGCCGGCACGTGGCGTGCCGTTGAATATACGCAGTTCACGCTGAACGGTCTTCGCAATGGCGGCATGACGGTCGGGCCTGCGGGCGACCAGCTCAAGGGCGAACTGCAGGAGATCGGCGCCACCATGGCGGCCGAGTGGCTGGCCAACTCAGGCGATGACGGCAAGGCCATCATCGATGCATACAAGGCAATGGAATAGAGCCTG
>NZ_JBFRBB010000011.1:0-1818 GCF_040932035.1 Hoeflea sp. TYP-13 | reverse complement strand
GGAGTCTCGGTTGATGTCCTTTCCTACGGGTACTTAGATGTTTCAGTTCCCCGCGTTCGCTTCTTACCCCTATATATTCAAGGCAAGATACCTTTAAACGATATCTAGAAACCATTTTTGTTCTGTCCTCACGGTTGAGCGCGGCTTCGCCGCTAACCTCCGGACAGGGCGGGCCACCTGGCCCGACGCGCGGTCGCGCTTGCGGTGCTGTGCACCGGTTTCTTTTTCCATGACACTCTTGCGAGGAAAAAGAGTTCAAAGCGCGAAGCGCTTTGCAAGGCCGACCGGCCGTCGCCGCTGATGCGGCGCGTGAGCGAGAACAAAAATGATTTTCTAGATATCAAAGGTGGGTTTCCCCATTCGGAAATTCGCGGATCAAAGCTTATTCGCAGCTCCCCGCAACTTATCGCAGCGTATCACGTCCTTCATCGCCTGTGCATGCCAAGGCATCCACCAAATGCCCTTTTGACACTTGATCGTTCTCATTGCCAATGCCCATCCTTGAGTGGTTTCGGTGACTTATCCTCCGCGCTTGCGCTCGAAGGGGACCGAAACAGGTCATGCGGCAAACAAGGCGTTTGCAGCAATTCCGATCACACCGCGACCCGCTGTTAAGGGTGCAGTACAATCAGTCCGGCAAGTCAAAAGACCGCCATACCCACGTCCAGATACCCAAAAAGTTGTTCGACTTTTTGGACAAGTCATCTGGACCACTAAAAAAATGTATTGGCTTAATTTTTTGATATGTTCGTTTGAAGTCAAATGGCTTGCTCAAAAAATCCTGAGATTTTTCAAGCAATTGACCCGGGAACACGCCGAGCGTTCCCTCAAACATATCAGACCAGCTTCTCGAGATGTGTCCAATGACGCGCGGTCAGGCAACGCCAATCGTCATGTGTTGATCAGAGTTGTGCGAACACAACAACAAACAACAACAATCATCCGACATGACTGCTTCAGCAAGGGGTGTAAACCTTGCCACACAAAGCAGCTTTCAGACACTATCTTCTCTTCACAATGTATGCAGAACAGGCATCGCTAAAAGCGATGCAAACTTTATTTCTCAAGGATGAGTTTTTATCGCTCACGCGCCGTACCGCACATCTGCGATGTGCTGGCGCTGCGCGGGCGCGCCGCATCAGCGGCGACGGCCGGTCGGCCTTGCGAAGCCTGAAGGCTTCGGCCTTTTAACCACGATAAACCCGTAAACGACGAAGACCCGACCTGGCACCCAACGCGCACAAGTGTGCGCCGCCGACCATTCGGCGCCCTCGCGGAGCATAGGCCCGAAGGGCCGCTCATGCGTGAGCGCTAAAAGATGGTGGAGCTTATCGGGATCGAACCGATGACCCCCTGCTTGCAAAGCAGGTGCTCTCCCAGCTGAGCTAAAGCCCCGTTATTCATCGCTCACGCGCCGTACCGCACATCTGCGATGTGCTGGCGCTGCGCGGGCGCGCCGCATCAGCGGCGACGGCCGGTCGGCCTTGCGAAGCCTGAAGGCTTCGGCCTTTTTGACCATACTGAACCACGACAGCCAAACCGATAAACGCATCAACCTGCCACCCAAAGCGCGCGACAGCCAGATGCCCAAAAAGTTGCAGACTTTTTGGATAAGCCATCTGGCCAACCAAAATGTGCGCCGGCCACTTCTGGCCGCCCCGTCCGGAGGTTAGCGGCAAAGCCGCGCTCAACCGTGAGGACCACAAAAATGGTGGGCCCGGGTAGACTCGAACTACCGACCTCACGCTTATCAGGCGTGCGCTCTAACCACCTGAGCTACGGGCCCCTGCCCGCGGCAGTGATTCAAACGGTTCGTCA